>NZ_JBXAPZ010000001.1:0-5000 GCF_058806775.1 Ferrovibrio sp. GW821-FHT12F09 | reverse complement strand
TGGTGACGTGTTCCAGCATGAGCCACTTAAGCGTATTCTGCTGCTGGCGGAATTCGGTCCGGCCGAGCCGCCGTTCCGCCGGGCCCTCTAATGTGGTGTCGGCCCGGCGCCCGGGATGAAACCTGACCGTCGGCTGGCAGATATCATTGATCAGCTCGGCGACATCTCGGCGGAAATCCCGGATTGCGACCCGGCCGTCGAAAAGGCGGAATCCGGGATATCCTATCCGCCCTTGCGCTTCCGCGACCCAATAACCCTGGGCAATTTCCCGACATGGACGGGCGGCGACCAAAAGGTGCAAATGCGGGTTGGCGCTGTCATGGATGGCGTAGATGGCCGGACAGCGGCGATCCGCGAAAAGCTCCACCAGTGCATTGCCGACCTCGATGAGGGGCTCAATGTCAGCGGATCGTGGGAGTTCCACCACGATGGTGTAGAGAATGTTGGCATTCGAACGTGCCGACCCGGCGGCTAAAGCCGAGGCACAAGCCAGCATCGCCTGAGGAGGCGCGCCTCCTACAGCGATGAGATCTGACCGCGACACATGAGGGCCGGTACGCTGGATATAGGCAAGCTTGGCCACCAGCCGTTTATGCACTGAAGCCTTCTGGTTGACGGTAGATTTCTGGCTTCGCTCTGCAACAGCCTGTGCACGGCCTGGCGTCGTGGCGGACCGACGCCGCGGTGCTGTTGCCTTGAATGACTTTACATTGAGGTGGAAGGTTCGTGCGGGTTTGGCGGAAACAGAACCCTGCCGGCGCGTCTGTCCGAGCATCCGTCCCAGCAGTGCCGTGATGTCGTCGTCGTCATCTAGGCGCCCTATTCGCCATTCTTCTTCGATCAAGTGGAAGACCCGCTGCAGCCCGCTTCCGTAATTGAGCCTAGTACCAGTCATTGACCGTTCCCTCAGAGCAATTGCGTTCTGAGGGTTAGACGGCGTTATCGTCTTATCGGTTTCATGCGATGATTCGTGGATCTGGCTTTGGAAACGCAGGCGGCGCCTGGCGCACCCTTTGTCCTTGGCAGGGCGAGCCAGAGTGGCGATCTAGGCGCCGGAGTGGCAGCCGCTGCGGCGGCACGGTCACGTGATGGCCGGGGCGGTTGAGATCGCAGGACGAATGCTGGCCGATTCTGTTGTTTTTTGAAGTATCTCGCGTGTTTGGAGTCGCTTCTTGCAGGCTCTGGGCATTTTCCCGGGCCCCGCATTCCATGAAACGAAATGCTGCGGAGCCGTGCCCTAGCATCAAGCTGTTCAGCCGGCATAAGGCTGCGGCCGGTGGAATTCCCACGTGAATGACGAAACTCCACAATTATCGGATTCCTGGGATGGGAAATCCGGGAACATGCCATTCACATCTTTTCGCTGAGGCACCCAAAATTCCCGAATCCAGATGAAACCAATGGTCGATTTGTTACGTCTAACAGTTTGTGGCGTGGGCTTCCCGCAACGGCCGAACGCGGCCGCGGAGGGACGCCCGGCAGAAAGCAAACCGGCCAAAAATGACGATTGGTCATGGAGAGATGTGATGGGCAGGCGCAAACAGGATATCGAAGGGAAGAGCCGTTACAGGGTCGACCTTCTGCTGAAGTCTGAAAAGCAGGTGGTTCTGATGCAAGTGCTGACGATGCTGGTGAAGCTCGACTTCAATCTCCGGCACGCGCTTCCGCTCCTGCAGGCCAATTGTCTAAAGCCAGGGCAAGAGCCCGGCGAACTCGAACGGCTTGTCGCACTGCTTCAGAGCCAACTCGCAGGCGCTGATCTGGTTCAGGAGAATACGTCGGCCCCAATTGGCGTGTTGCATGGCGTTGGGCGATGCGATGCGGCACCGGAGCGCCACACCGATGGACGTGGATCAAGTTGGATTGATTCGGAATCTGTCGATAGGGAGTCCCAACAATTTACTAAATGGCAACTCGTTTGGTTATGGGTTGGGATGATCGTACTGTTCGTCACAGTATTCGGTCTCGTCCTTTTTTTACTTAAACCCCAAGGTCGATAGAGTTGATCCCTCTTGGCGCTTCAAGTGTCTTGAATGGCACGTCTCAGCTCTACCCCGGCTGAGGTTCTGTAATGGCCGGTTTGGCCGGTCGGCCGCATCGCCGTTGTTTGCGGGCGGTGGTTACTGGCAAGTGGACTGGAAACCCTGGCAGTGGGGCCGGGGAACGGCAGGGTGGCCGCTGCAGAGGATCAATGGTCTGAGGGCTCGTGCCTTGTATTGGATGGCGGCTATCGACCCTTGATGCCTCAAAACGAAGGACATCCGATAGTCGATAGCGGATTTGGCCCGGCAGAACCGCGCAGCGCGGCGGTAGATCGGCGGCTGGACGTTTCTCCAGCCAGGATAGCGAGCAGCGCCAGCGCGCCGCCAGTTCGCGGCGAGTCAGCAGCGGGTCGTCTGCCGGAACAGTCGCTGCCGGCCGATCTCCGGTCGCAGCGGGGAGGGCATGTGCTGATGCGATCGAAGGTAAGTCGCTGGACATGGCATCAGATTGTCGTCCAGTCGGAAGGGCGTCCACTGGCCGAATGGACGAAACCCTGGCGCTATCAGTTGGTTCTGCCTAGCGCGCACGCGGCCCTGAGTCAGTCGCGGCTGCCGATGATTGGGCAACCAACCTTGTCCCGCCTTGCTCACGGCTTGTCGCTCAAATGAGTTTACTTTTAGATGTAATCTCGCCTCGATTGACAACCAATTCTGCAACCTTTTAGCTATGCGTCAGGCATAAGGCCGGGCGAATCGGCTATTGGGGGTTGTGGTGATTGATCGGTTGAAAATGGCCTCATTGGCCATGACGGCAGCCCTGTGGGCATCTGGGCCAGCATTTTCGCAGATGACGTTGCCCGGCAAGTTCGAGGTCACCGATACGGGCTCGGCCAGCTACACGATCCCGATCGGCGTGGTGCCTGGTACGGCCGGGCTGGAGCCGAAGCTGTCGCTGTCCTACGACAGCCGCAGCGGCAACGGCCTGCTTGGTGTGGGCTGGAGCCTGTCAGGTCTTCCGGCAATCACGCGCTGCGGCCGGACCATTGCCCAGGATGGCCAGATCGGCGGCGTGGCTTTCGATGCCAATGACCGCTTCTGCCTGGACGGCCAGCGGCTGATCGCCACCAGCGGCACCTATGGCGCCGACCTGACCGAATACCGCACCGAGCGCGAGAGCTTCAGCAAGGTCATCTCTTACGGCACGGCGGGCAGCGGCCCGAGCTGGTTCAAGGTCTGGACCAAGGCCGGCCTCATCATGGAGTTCGGCAACACCGCCGACGCCAAAATCGAAGCCCAGGGCAAAAGCTCAGTCCGGGTCTGGGCGATCAACAAAACCTCGGACACCAAGGGTAATTACTTCTCGGTCAGCTACACCGAGGACAACGCCAACGGCGAGTATCGCCCCAGCCGTATCGACTACACCGGCAATGGCGGCACGGCGCCGGCCAACTCCGTGCGCTTCACCTACGAGGCCCGCAGCGACATCAGCCCGGCCTACCAGGCTGGCAGCATCATCAAGACCACTCAGCGCCTGACCAAGGTGCAGGCCTGGCAGGCCGAAAACCTCGTGCGTGAGTATCGCACCACTTACGAGCAGAATATCGGGAACGGCCAGAGTCTGTTGAAAGAGATCAAATACTGCACTGCCGACAATACTTGTCTTCCGACTGCAATGACGTATCAGGAGGGTACGCTTGCATTTGTAAACTACTCCATCTGGATTGCCGAATACGGCACCGATCACGGCTGGAATGGAAATTCTGCCTATATACGCCGATTAGATGATCTCAATGGTGACGGTCTGGCAGATATCGTAGCATTTGGATCGCCCGGCACCTACGCATCCATATCTACAGGCAGCAATTTTCCCTCACCCCAGCTTTGGTATCCCGACTACGGAACTGCTCAGAACTGGGGGGCTCATCCAGCTTATCTGCGCACCATGGCTGACGTGAATGGTGATGACAAAGCGGATGTTATCGCTTTCGGGTGGTCGGAAACCTATGTTTCACTGTCTACGGGCAGTGGCTTTAGCCCATCCCAAGCCTGGGTCGCGGATTACGGCGCGACCCAAGGCTGGGGGACGACAGGCTACATCCGCACGATGGCAGATGTGAATGGCGATGGCAGATCGGATATTGTCGCATTTGGAGCGGCAGGTACCTATGTGTCGCTCTCAACCGGCAGCAGCTTCTCGCCGTCGCAACTCTGGTATCCGGATTATGGAACGACGCAAAACTGGCATGGTCATCCAGCCTATCTGCGTGTGATGGCCGATGTGAATGGCGACGGTATGGCCGACGTTGTTGCTTTTGGATGGTCGGAAACTTACGTCTCGCTGTCCACTGGCAGTAGCTTCGGGCCATCCCAGGCCTGGGTGGCGGATTATGGCGCGACCCAGGGCTGGGCGACGACCGGCTTCATTCGCACGATGGCAGATGTGAATGGCGATGGCATGGCAGATATTGTCGCATTTGGAGCGGCCGGGACTTATGTGTCACTCTCAACCGGCGGCAGTTTCACGCCGTCGCAACTCTGGTATCCGGACTACGGTACGACGCAGAACTGGCATGGTCATCCGGCCTATCTGCGCACTGTGGCCGATGTGAACGGTGACGGTATGGCCGATATTGTTGCCTTTGGATCGTCGGGCACTTACGTGTCTCTCTCGACTGGCAGCAGCTTTGGTGCATCCCAGTTGTGGCACTCAGACTATGGCGCCTCCTATAACTGGGGGACTAGCGGATACATTCGCACCATGGCCGATGTAAATGGCGATGGTATCAGCGATGTAATCGGGTTCGGCGGTTCTGGCGTCTTTGTTTCTGTCTCAAATGCACGAATTCCGCTGATCAAGAGCATTGTGACTGCCGGTATGAACTCTGTCCAATTACAGCTGGCACCGATTGCCGGCAGTGCCTCACACTACACAAAGGATACTGGCGGCGCGGCCTGCGCTTACCCATGTATCGATCTGCAGGGGGCGATGTATGTCGTCTCCGAAGTGAAGAGCAGCAA